>CBDCZG010000001.1:0-20337 GCA_965224435.1 Acidimicrobiales bacterium
GGCAACCTTGGCCTTGTCGGTACGAAGGTAGGCCCCAAGTTCAAGGTTTTCCTTAACCGAAAGCCGTTTGAACAGACGGCGGTTCTCCGGAACCATGGTGACGCCACGCTCGACCCGGTAACTAATGGGTTTCTCGTTGACGACCTCGCCGTCCAGAATCACATCACCCGAAGTTGGCTTGACCATGCCAAGCAAGGTCTTGAGCGTGGTTGACTTGCCGCTGGCGTTGCCACCCAAGAGACACACAAGCTCGCCAGGATAGATGGCCAGGTTGACATCCTTGAGGATGTGGACAGCACCGTAGTGGGTGTTGATTTCCTTGAATTCCAGCAGTGGGGTGCGGTCGTCGCTCACTTGTCTCCTGCCGATCGGCCGAGGTAGGCCTCAATCACATCGGGATGGGTCGATACATGCTCATAAGAACCCTGGGCAATAGTTTCGCCGTGGTCCAGGACAACCACCCGGTCAGATACATCTCGAACCAGGCGCATGTCATGTTCGATGATGACAATGGTGAAGCCCCACTCGCTGCGAAGCTTGCCAATCAGTTCGGTCAGCTCGGCCGTTTCCATCGGGTTCATGCCAGCGACCGGCTCATCCAACATCAGCAACCGAGGTTGAGTGGCCATCGCCCGAGCAATCTCCAGGCGTCGCCGGTTGGCGTAGGAAAGCACAAAGGCAGGCTGGTGAAGTCGATAGCCAGTCAGGCGAGTGCCAAAGAAGCCGAGTACTTCTTCAGCGTTCTTACGAATCAGTGCCTCCTCTTCCTTGTAGGCCTTAGTCCGGAAAATTGGGCCCCAAACCTTCTGAGTGGTCCGGCAGTGCTGGGCCACCATGACATTCTCGAGGATGGTCATCTGGGGAAAGAGACGAACATTCTGAAAGGTTCGGCCAATGCCCTTGGCGGTGATCTCGTTGGGATCAAGCCCAATGAGTGACTCACCGTCCAGCAAGATCTCGCCCGAGTCCGGTGTGGCCAAACCAGTAATGAGATTGAAGAAGGTGGTCTTTCCCGCACCATTGGGGCCAATGACCGAAACGATTTCGCCCTCATCGACATGGAAGTTCAAGTCATTGATTGCGGTCAAACCACCGAAGGTGATGGTGACGTTGTTGATGTCCAGCAGACTCATGCGGTTGCCACCTCGTCCTCGGAACCGGGCTTGTCGCCCTTGAGCCATGCGTCCTGCAAGGCCTCATCAATATGCAACTCACGAGTACGAGCTGCATTGGGCAGCAAACCTTCGGGTTTCTTCAACATCATGAATACCAACAAGGCGCCATAGATCAGCAGCTTGAACTCGGAGAACTCCGCCAGCAGGCCAGGCTGCTTCGGGCCACCGAGGATGCCAATCAAGACGACCGCGCCGACGATGACACCCGGAATGTTGCCCATGCCACCCACAATGACCACCACCAGGATGATGATCGAAACCAACAACAAGAAGCTATTAGGGAAGGTCGAACCAACCTTGGCGGCAAAGATCGCTCCGGAGAATGAGGCCAGAACCGCACCGGTGACGAAGGCAATGAGCTTGGTTGTAACCGTATTGATGCCCATGGCCTCGGCTACCGGCTCGTCTTCTCGAATGGCCATCCATGCCCGGCCGATTCGGGAAGTCTCCATCTGATGAGAGATGTAGATGGCGATGGCGACGAATACCGCCACCAGATAGAAGACGTATTGAGGTCTGGTGCCGTTGATTTCAAGCACTCCAAGGTTGACGCCGGGGATGTTACGAATTCCCTGTGAGCCACCAAGGGTTGGTGACATCCAGTCAGACAAGAACAAGAGCCGGATGATCTCACCAAAACCCAGGGTGACGATGGCCAGATAGTCACCACGCATCCGGATTACTGGCGTGCCAATCAACAAGCCAACAAAGCCGGTCATGACCACCACGATGGGCAGGGCCACCAGCCATGGCAGGACGGGCATCCAACCAAAGAGGTCCTGAACAATTGTGTCGTTGATGCGCCACGGTGCTTCTGGTGTAGTCAAGACGGCCATGCCATAGGCCCCGACGGCAAAGAAGGCCACATAGCCAATATCGAGAATGCCCGCACGCCCAACCACGATGTTGAGTCCTAAGGCCAACAAGACGAAGAGGCCAACGTTGGCCAACAACTCATTGACGATCTTGCCTAACAAGAAGGGCAGAACGAAGGCGGCGACACCAGCCGTAGCAATGAGTGCGTACTTGTTGACGTTCTTTCGTTCGACTTCCTCCATCGTGTCATAGCGAGTCCTGAGCTCGGCTCCCTTGCCCTTGAAGCCAATGGCAAGACCAGTGGCCACCACAGCAACCAGAACCGCTGGAAGTAGGCTGAGGCCACCACCCTTGGCGTAGAGGAACTTGGCCACGGACTTGAGGCCGATTTCACCGAGCACATCGTCAACAATGGCTTCCAGGATGGCAAAGGAAAGCACCGAAATGGTGACGATCTTGACAACCCGTCGAGGCTCCTGACCAAGAACATGTATCGCTCCGCCGAGCGCACCAAGCACTGTGCCGACAAGGGCAGTTACGACAATGCCACCGCCGACTCCCTGGTTGAACGACAGCATGTCCAGAAGACGGTCACTCCAGCGAGGCATCCAATCCGACAAATCGAAATTGTCGAGAATGACCAGAAAGAGTCCAACGGTGAGACCACCGGCCAGACCAGCCAGGGCACCAGCAACAATGTCGCGTGTGCCTTTTTCTGGTGCCTGCATGCCCTCGAGCACGGTTTCATTGGCCGCTACGTAGCCAGCACCAAAGGGCACCACCAGCAAGAAGAGGTAGCCCAAGCTGAGCACGGGATCAATCAACATGCGCTCGTTGAGGCCAACGGCAATGCCGACCAGGCCCATGAAGATGACCGAGATGCCGGCGATCACGCCGATGGAGATTGAATTCTTTGCATCAATGTCAGTAGCAGAACGAGTACTCATGCTCGGTCCTCCGAGGCCAGACGCTCTCCGAAGAGGCCAGTGGGTTTGAACAACAAGACCAGGACCAAGACAGCGAAGGCCACTGCATCCTTGAGCTGAGAGACCGCCGGGATCCCCATTGGTTTGAGTACCAAGAGTGGTCCAACACTTTCGGCCACGCCAAGCAGAAGTCCGCCAGCCATCGATCCACCGAGGTTTCCGACCCCGCCAATAACGGCGGCGGTGAAGGCCTTGATGCCGGGAAGGAAGCCCGTCATGGCCGAGACTCCTCGGAACAACAAGCCCCACAAGACGCCAGCAACGCCAGCCATCGCTCCACCAACAGCAAATGTGGTGACAATGGTGCGGTTGACGTCAATGCCCATGAGGGCGGCGATTTCCTTGTCTTCGGCAACGGCGCGCATGGCCTTGCCGGTCTTGGTTCTTTCAACAAAGACCCAGAGGCCAGCCATGGAGATCGCGGCAATGACCATCACCAGGATCTTGGTTCCCTCGATCTGCAGAGGGGTGTAACTGTTGCTCATCCATGATGGTGGAGCGGGCAGAGTCTTGGACGCTGGGCCAAAGAGTCCAAGCACAGCGTTCTGCATGAAGAAGGAAACACCAATGGAGGTGATGAGTGGAATAAGCCGGGGCGACTCTCGGAGCGGCCGATAGGCGATTCGCTCGATCAAGATCGTGGCGAAGGTCGACACGAAGATGGCAACAAGAAGCACGATTAGCAGGGAAAGAATGAAGCTGAACCCACCTTCCCACATGCCATTGTCGAAGAGAATGTTTGAGGTGATCCAGGCGGACATGGCGCCAGCCATGAAGACCTCACCATGGGCGAAGTTGATGAATCCAAGCACGCCATAAACCATGGAATAGCCAAGAGCAATCAGCCCGTACATGGCTCCTTGGGAGATACCGGTGACAAATAGACCCCGGATTGCGCCAACAGTCAGGGGAGCATCCCCGTTGAGTGCTTCACCGCGAAACTGTTCGACCACGAACAAGAGAAGTCCGATGGCGATGACGATGAGAGATACCACCCGGATCATCGTCAAGAAGAGGTCCACGGAGTTGTTGGTCCGAAAGACTTGCTTATTGCTCCGCTTTACTGCGGTCATATGTGTGGCCTACCCCTGTTGGCTCATGAGTTTCTTGCGCTAGCTAACGTGCCCGGTTCAGGGCACAAACGAAAAGCTGGGGTACCCCTTTTCGGGGTACCCCAGCCTGACACGTTCAGATGGTCACAGGATTGTTGTGACCAAGCTATTCCCTACTCCGGAGCGTAGGAGAAGACGACGTTGGCCTTGCCGGCGGCAATGTCGCTGGCATCATTGTGCAGAACAACAGCAATGCGCTGGGCTCCACAATCGCCGTACTCATCACAGCTGAGTGTTCCGGTGATTCCGGAAACTCCGCTGACCTTGTTGAGCTCGTCACGAAGGGCTTGGCGATCAACGAAGATCGAGTCTCCACTCTCTACCGCAACATTGTCAATGGCGGTCAGCAACAGGATCGTTGCGTCATAGGCGTGGGCCCAGAATGCTGCGGATGGCTCTTCACCGTACGCAGCGCTGTATGCAGCCAAGAAGTCATCGGCGCTCTTACCGGTAGCGGACTTGTTGGTGCCGTACTGAAGGTCCGGACCGGAGAAGTACATGCCTTCGCTCTCGGGAAGCTCCATGAAGTTGTCGGTCAACAAGGCGTCAGCCGACATCAGCTGGGTGTTCTCAAGACCGGCAACGCCAGCCATCTGCTGGGCAATGAAGCCACCTTCGGGCATGAAGATCGGGAAGAAGAGCAGCTCTGGTGAGCCACCTCCAACCTCGGTCAGCACTGGAGTCATGTCGCTGTCACCCTTGTTCACCGCAGTGAAGGTGGTGACCTCGCCGCCAAGGGCTTCAAAGGCGTCGGCGAATGCCTGGGCCAAACCATTGGTGTAGGGGTCGCCATCATGGATAACAGCGGCAGTGGTAAGACCAAGCTCGCTGTAAGCGAAGGTTGCTGCTCCACGGCCCTGGAAGAGGTCGTTGTGAGCGGTGCGGTAATAGCCAACGTTGTAGTCAGAACCAACACCACCTTCGAGGTCAGAAGTCAAGGCAGGCGAGGTGTTCGATGGTGAAACCATGACCAGGCCATTGTCCGAAATCAGGGGCATGGCCGCAGTGGCAGCACCTGAACAGGAGGTTCCGATAACACCGACAACCTCTTCGTCAGCAACAATGGTTTGGGCCGCAGCCTGTCCACCATCCGCAGAGCAAAGGTCATCAAGACCGGTTCCCATGTCGACATCGTGGCCCTTGATCTGGCCATAGTCGGCAATAGCAAGCTCGACGCCACGCTGGTTTGGAACACCAAGGAAGGCGACGTCACCGGTGATTGCGTTCAAGGAACGAATCTGGACTGATTCACCAGCTCCGATTTCGACCGCACCAAGTGCGCCGGCTTCAAACTCAACTGCATCGTCGCCACAAGCGGCGGCAACAAGTCCGAAAGCGGCGACGAGGGCAATCCCTCGTGACCATTTCTTTGATTTATACATTCTCTCCCCTTTTCGATCTGGAGGTTGTCTCCGGATTCGTTATGGAAACCGTGACCGAAACCTAGCTGATTCCGAGGGCTTGTGCCCCCAGTCACGTCAGATCCGGTAACGGCCAAAGAGGCTACCCGCTGGGGATGGTGTCCACCCCTTCGACTCGAAACTGTCTTTTTCGACTCGAAATCGACACTTCACGTACTCGCGGAGATGCTGGCCTTGGCTTGGGATACCAATTGCTGTTTGAGGTCCCACAAACCCGGAGTCAAGGACACGTGATAACGGTGAGGATTCACGAGGCGTCGCACACCAGGGTCCAGGCGATCAATGTCTCGCACTCGTCGTTCCGAAATCTCCGCTAGGTCTGGCGAACCGTCAACCCGCTTACCTCCAACGGTCACGTCAACAAGAAGAGGTTCGATCTCTGATATTTCGGAACGAATCAAGGTCCGTCGAGAATGGGGCTGGATTGGATGCCGTAGCTCAACCGAATCACCCTCATCAAGCGATCGGCCCTTTTCCACCATCACATCGGCCGTGGATCGCCCACGCTCGTCATAGATACGGACAACATCCTTGTCTCCGGGGTTCGGAGTCTTCGCTGGTGTCTCAGAAACCTTGATGGCGGGATTCCATGAGTCGCCACTGCTGTCGCGCAGTGCCATCAGCTTGTAGACGCCATCCAAGTAGGGCTGGCCATCGGAAGTTGCCAGCTTGGAGCCCACACCCATAACCAGTCGTCCAACGAGGCGGGCCGGGTCAATTCCGTACCGAGGGGCTTCCTGGTCGATTTGGGACAGGATCTGGAAAATCACCAACTCATCCAGGCTGCTGGATAAGACAATGCTCGTATCCGGATAGCCAGCCTCGTTTAGTTGAGCTGCCGCCTGGATAGCCAGATAGGCAAGGTCACCAGAGTCCAGGCGGATACCGACCGGCTTGTGACCCTTCGCCGCCAACTCATCAAAAACGGTGATGGCGTTAGGCACACCACTGGCAAGCGTGTCGATGGTGTCAACCAGCAACAAACAATCATCAGGATACGCATCGGCATAGGCCCGGAAAGCACCAATCTCGCCTTCACCCAAACTCATGAATACCTGCACCATCGAGTGAGCATGGGTGCCCTTTGGCTGCACCCCCATCACATGAGACATGCCAACATTAGAAGAAGCAGCTGCTCCGCCAATGAGCGCACCCCGGGCCGCGGCATTTGCTCCACGGCCAGCCGAGCGCCGAAGACCGAACTCCAAGACCGGCCGACCACGCGACGCCTGAGAAACTCGCGCCGCCTTGGTGGCAATCAAGGTTTCGAAATTCAAGTGATTCAGGAGCGAGGTTTCCAAAATCTGAGCCATCGCTAACGGGCCGGTAACAATGGTGAACGGGGCATTGGCATGCACAATGCGGCCCTCGGGCATGGAGCGCAACGAGAGGCAATCGAACGAGCCGTTGGCTCGCAGCCAGGACAAGAAGTCGTCTTCGAAGATGCGGCGACCCGTGCTATCAACCTGGCTGCGAAGAGCCTCGATGTCCGCATCGGTCACATGGGAGGAGTCCATCCAGTCCAACAAGCTGTCCATGCCTGCGGCAATGCAGAACCCGGCCTGGTGGCTGCCATAGTCGGGGTAACGTCGGAAATAGTGCTCAAACTGGGCTTCTTTTTCGTGCAGGCCCATCCTGAAGTAGATCTGACTCATGGTCAGCTGGTACTGATCGGTGAAGAGGATTCCGTCGGCCAACGCTCGCCTAGTCATCCCAAGAGTCTAGTTCGAGACTGGCCCAGACAGCGGATCCGTCATCTCTTGACAACGGGTCTTGCAATAGGTGATGGCAGTACTGAGTCCGCTAGCTGAAGTGACTGAATCTGCTAGCTGAAATGACTGAATCTGCTAGCTGAAATGACTCTGGGCAACCTCAGCAAAGGAGGAAGAAAGGCGCGCTGCTTCCCATACCGATATCTCTTGTGGGGTCGGCATGCGGCCCTCAAAAGCGGCGGTCAAGGCTACGAGTTCGCCTCGTGCCCCTGCGGAATTTCGGGCTTCTTCACCCTGGCTGAAGTACAAGATAATTGTGCCGCGGGTGACCTTGCCGTCTTCCAACTGGTCCAACCAATAGGCCTTGCCACCCTCATCGGGTGCTCGGTCGAATAGTTCCAAATAGATCTGGTCAAGGAGGGTCTCAAAGCTCTCACCGTTGAACCGCAGCCGGTACTCCTCCGAATCAGCGAACAACTCCGACATTTCTTCCAGGGTGAGACTGCGAGCTCCCTGCTCAATCCAATATTGGTAACCGTCAAAGTCGGGTAAGCGGTTGAACACGGCGAAGTAGAGCCGGTCGATTGCGGCAACCTCGGTGTCAGCATCGACAAACGCAGCCAAGGATGCGAACAGGCCGTCATTGATCACCGATTGCGCCAGCACCTGTCGCTCGGCTGCGGTGGCTGGGCGGCCGACCAGGGTTGCGTAGACCTGGTTGACCATCACGTCGAACGACGAGAACGGGGCGACCAGTGCGTCATCGACATTGATCTGATCCAGTCGAGCCAGTGCGTCATCGACACTCAGCGTTGGATTGAGGTTCCGTCCGTCAGGGTTCTCGATCTCGAAGTGAAGGTGAGACCCCGAATACTCTGCATTACCCGAGTCGCCCATGTAGGCAACGACCTGGCCAGCAACAACTTCTGCTCCAACTTCGATGCCGGGAGCGAATGCTTCGTTGTAATTGTTCGCTCCATCGTCAGTGCCAGGAGTGTCGTTGTTGATGTGGATGTACCAGTACTCCCAGCCCTCAGAATCAGTGATGACCAGCATATTGTTGCCAGTAGATCGCATCCAGGTGACGGTGCCATCGACTGCCGCAATGAGCGGTGTCATCTTCGGTCCCAGCATGTCGACCCCAACGTGGGAGCGACCGCCAGAGCGGGCAGCACCAAACGTGTCGGACCAGTGCACATCATCCACTGCTGATGCGGCGATGGGCAGGGTGATCGGGCGGACTTGCTGGGGAGTGAACGAGGCCGTCGGTGCTTCGATGGCCGAAGCCGGGCTCACGGTTGCCATGCTGGCGGCCAGAACGGCAAGAAGGGTACAAGGACCTTGGCCGAATGCGGCGAGAGAAGGGGCCGGAAGATGAAATTCGGGTAGAAGATTGACGCTGAGGCACAGACGGTGCTCCGTGTATTGGAGGTTCAGGAGGGGGTCGTCACATTATCGTCATATTTGACACCGAACTGTAGTAGGTCATTCGGCCCAGTGATCAATCGCTTGCATTGCCGTGTTGTGACCGGTCACCGGCCCGCTACCCTTTGTGAGCTGCCGAGAGCCATCTGCTCCGGTTCGCACTTTTCGTATCCACTTTCATCCCCAGAGGATCACCATGTCGATGGTCTGCCAGGTCACTGGCCGCAAGCCCAGCTTCGGTAACAACATCTCTCACTCCCACCGCGTGACGAAGCGTCGTTGGAACCCAAACATTCAGCATCAGCGTTTCTGGCTACCAAGCGAGAAGCGTTGGATCAAGCTGACTGTCAGCGCCAAGGGAATCAAGACCATCAACAAGAAGGGCATCGAGTCAGTTGTTGCTGACATGCGACGCCGAGGAGTGAAGGTCTGATGGCCAAGGCAAACAGCAAGCGCCCAATCATCAAGATGCGGTCCAGCGCGGGAACCGGGTTCACCTATGTGACCCGCAAGAACAAGACCAACACCCGCGAACGCCTCGAACTCATGAAGTACGACCCTGTCGTACGCAAGCACGTGATCTTCAAGGAAGAACGCTAGAACACGAGAGCACTGGCTGGTTCGCCCACCGGGTTTATCCCAATAGTTCTACTCAATCGCACCTCTCGGGGTGCGATTGATCGTTTTGGCTTGTTTGGAACCGTCCCCGGTATTACTCGTCATCCCTGACTAACGTCACCGTATGCCCTCCCCTGCCCTCCCGTTCCAGTCAGCCGCGTTCCAAGCAACTGATCTGATCGAAGCGTGTGGTGTCGAACCGGCGGCTCTTTGTCGAGTGATCTTTGAGCAAACAGACCGCACCTGGTTGGCCTGGCTTGCTGGACGTCCGCTCACCATCATCCTCATAGCCGTCTTGGCCTGGTTGCTAGTTCGGCTCATTCGCCGCCAGATTCCTCGAACAGCCAAGGCATACACCACTGCTCGAGAGGCGGAGGAGGCCCGCTCGGCCCGAAGAGATCTGTCCGAGGATCAGCGTCTGTCGCGATCCTTGCGTTTGGAACGCTCACGCCAGCGGGCTGGGACCCTCAGCGGAGTCGTTGCCTCCATCATGTCTGGCTTGGTCTGGTTCGTCGCCGTCCTGCTGGTCCTCGACCAAGTTGGGGTCAGCCTCGCTCCCCTGCTTGCTGGCGCTGGTGTTGTTGGCATCGCCATTGGCTTTGGTGCCCAACAGATGGTCAAGGACTACCTGGCTGGCATTTTCATCATCATGGAGGACCAATACGGAGTTGGCGATGTTGTTGATCTAGGTGAAGCCAGCGGCACCGTTGAACAGGTCAACCTTCGGGTCACGCGACTACGAGATGTCAATGGGATTGTCTGGTATGTGCCAAACGGTGAGATTCGACGCGTTGGAAACACGTCCAAACTCTGGTCAACGGCTCTCTTGGATATTGATGTGAGCTATGACACTGACCTTGACAAGGCCGGTGCCATCTTGCAAAGGGTCGCGAGCGACCTGCGAGCCGAAGACAACGACAAGCTAACCATGATCGCCGAACCAGAGTTTGTTGGGGTACAGAGCTTTGGTGCTGATGGGGTCACCCTGCGGCTCATGGCCAAAACGGAGCCCTCAGAGCAGTGGGCGGTTGCCCGCGAACTGCGACGCCGCATCAAGGTTGCCTTCGACAGCGAAGGCATTGATATCCCCTTCCCCCAGCGAACTGTCTGGCTTCGATCAGTCGAGCCAGACGCGAACACCGGAGAACCCCTCAGCGATCCAACGTCTGAATGAATCCCATTTCTTGCCCGTCCGCCAACCAACCCTCAAGAGGTGGGAAACTGGCCGGATGTCCACTTCGAACTCATTGGACCACCTTCACCTACTGCGAGTCGAACTTGCTCGACTGGCCGAGGTAAAGGCGGAACATCTCAAGGATCCGATTCCTCACATCGAAGGCTGGACGGTGCATTCCACCGTTGGCCATACTGGCTGGGTAGCTCGCTACGTCACGCAAGCCTTGGCCTCAGAGCCTGACTCTCCACCGTCACGTTCGGCCATTCCCGAGCCGCCACCAGGCGAAGAAGTCCTTGCCTGGTTCGACGAATCCCAACGGGGACTGATGGAGGCCGTTGAAGGCGCCGACCCGGACAAGCTTCGCCCAACACTGATCGGTCCTCAACCAGCCAGTTGGTGGACACGCCGTCTGGCACACGAAGCCTCCATGCATCGCTGGGACGCCTACTCCGCTTTCGGCAGTCCCGCGCCAATTGATGGGCCCTTGGCTCGCGACGGGGTCGAAGAACTTCTCACCGTCTTTGTGCAGAACCGGATGGATTTCTCCATCCTGGCCGGAACAGGCGAGGTTCTTCATCTCCACGCCACCGATATCGACGATGGCGAATGGATGCTGAATCTCGAGGCACAAACCGTTTCTTGGGAACACGGTCATGGCAAGGGTGACGCAGCAGCAAGAGGCCCGGTTTCGGACCTCTTGCTCATGCTTTGGAGTCGTATTCCGCCGAGTCGACTCGAAGTTTTTGGTGATATCGAAATCTTGACCCGGTGGCAAGAAGCCGCCAACTTCTAGTTGGGCGGCCGCCAGGCCAGGTCAATCCAATCCGTGCTCGGTACTGCTAGGCCGTAATGCTGATGACCGGAAGCAACGGCTCTTCAGGAATGTCGTACTCGGCGTCCCAACGAGCGAGCCGGTCCTTCCAATCGGAGTGCGCCCCGACCGAGTCGGAATATTGGGCCTGACGCTTAGCTACTCGACCAGCGGGCTCGGCCCGTTCGTCGGTGCTGTACTGGGCTTCGATGCCAAGCTTGAGATTTCGTAGAGCTTCTGAGCGAAGCTGGCTAATGCGGGATTCGGTTACGTCGAGGAACTCGGCCAGGTCTTGTGAGGACTTGCCTTCGAGGAAGTAGCCGATGACAACAAGGCGCTGACGCTCAGGAAGAAGCTGGACGGCGTCACGCAAGTAGTTGTGAAGCTCACGATTCTCCAGAGCCTCACTAGGCTCGATTGCCGATCGGTCAGTCAAGATGTCGACCAAGGACAGCTCTTCATCACCATCAACGCTGGTTTCGTGATCCAGAGCAAGAACAACCGATCGGAAGAGACGGTCCTGCAGCTTGCCAAGCTCATCAATAGAAACATTGAGCTGCTTAGCCATCTCGGGCAGGCTTGGAACCCGGCCTAGTTCCGATGCCAGCTGTTGCTCGGCGGCTTCGAGGCGGCGGGCAAGAAGACGAACCGAGCGTGGGGCCCAGTCAGCGGCCCGAACGGTGTCAAGGATGGCACCCCGGATTCGCTGAGCAGCGAAGCGTTCGAATGGAACACCTCGAGTTTCGTCATAGCGGCGAGAAGCTTCGACCAGACCAAGAGCTCCGGCACGTGCCAGCTCTTCGCGATCGACATGGCGTGGAAAGTGCACCGCAACTTGGAAGACCACATGCTTCACCAGGGGGAGGTGAGCCTCGATCCGTGCGTTGACTTCTTTGCTGTTCTTCTCGCCCATTTGATTGTTCACCCTTTTGTTGTTCTCCATCACGACAAGGGTTCTCGACACGATTGGTGAAAAACTTGAGCAAAAATCCAAAACAATTCCGACGTGTTCTTGATCGACCACTCTGGGTGGCAACTTGAGAAAAAGATTCTACCCTCCGTGGCCTTTTGGTCAGAAAGCGGCCCAAACAGCCGGCAAGACACCAGAACTGACTGGTGAGACAATGGGCTGAGATTCTTGGTAACTACGCATTTTTGCGCCGTCTAGGACGAGCCAAAGGTGGCTGGCTTGATGCCACGTCGATGAAGCTCACGCAAGAAAACAGTCACATCTTCGATCTCGCTCAGGCCATAACAGCCAGTCGGGAGCTCCCCCCGACACACAGCAAGCGCCATCACAGCCGCCACTGTGCCCGCAGCAACGGAAGGGTGGTCCATCACTCCATACACCCGGGTTACATAGGCCCCGCCCAGATGCCCTCGAACTTCTACCCGGACCGCTCCCGGACCGCCGTCGCTGTGGGGTGGGCGAAGCATGGGAAGGCGAGACGTGAATCGGTCTCGCCTGGTCGCAGAAACCCGAGCAGAAATTCGCTTGGCTTGGGGATAGCGGCGTTGCAACAAGGCCGGCGTTGGAAGTGCTCCCCGATAGCAGTCACGAGCCCCAATCACCCCAGGGAACCAGACCAGGTCGCGCCCACTGCCTCCGCTGCGAGTCGTCCATTCCCCCTCAACCCAGTCTCGGCCGTCAGACTTGAGCGCCAGGTGATGCTGCCGGGCACATGCTGGACCTCCGGTCCCCGCCTTGGAGACCACTATCTCGGTCACAGTGTCCAAGGAGTCACCCGCAAATCTTGCAAGCAAACAGGTCAATCCAGGCGCAAACCCCGCTCCGACCAATACTGTTCGCCCCGCCTCTCGGGCCACATCGCCAAGAGCCAGCAGCCCATCAACGTCCTGTGGTGCATCGCTCATTGAAATGACGCTGGTTCCAGCGCGCAGCAGCCGAGCGGCCTGTTCAACATGATGGCCTGCTGGTGTCGCCAGGATTACCACGGTCGCGTCGGCAAGAACCCCAGAAGAGGGCTGCACGTTTGTTGCAAGGTCCGACAGCACTTCTCGTTGACGTCCCTGGTCAGAATCATGAGCGAGAACTTCAATCTGTGGTTGATCGCCGAGCTGGCGGACCGCATGGGCTCCGCTGGCCCCGAGGCCGAGAATACCGATCGCCGTCATCCCCGTAGTTCTACCCTGCGCTCGTTGTGCCTGATGATCACTCGGCTCAGCGAAGGTCAAGTTCAGAGACCTCGCGCCATCCCTCAGTCTTGGGTGGAACTCCACCCGTTCCGCGGACTCGTAGGAATGCCGCAACCATTCCAGCCATCGAAAGTGCTGCGGCTACTCGCCGGACCAGGGTGATCATGGATTCAGACTAGCTTCGCTTGGGCCGTCAGCGAAATCAGCCTCCCGTCGGTAGTGAAGAGTCTGCGTCCCTATCCCAGGCCAAGCACAGTGCTGACAGCCACCAGGTCCAGCACCGTGACCTGCGGTTTGGGGATCGGCACCATCCAAGACCCCTGCGGGTTCCGGAGGCATCCCAAAAACCAAGAAGTTCGGCCGAAGCACCTCTAAAACCCAGAAGTTCGGCCGAAGGCCGATACTTCAAGAAACTCCCAAGGCCCCTGCGGGGCCGACGAGTTTCCGTGGGGCTAACAGGAGTTGAACCTGTGACCTCACCCTTATCAGGGGTGCGCTCTAACCAACTGAGCTATAGCCCCGGGAACGAGACCCATACGTTAGCGGCTGAGTTGTGGGCCAGCTACCTAGATTTGACTGCTGATTTCTTGGAAGGAAGACGAACCGTCTCCTCCTCTAGGACTGTGACCCGAATGCCACCAACTAGATCGGAGATCAGGTTGAACACAACGCTAAGCAAGACGCTCAGAATCGTGGAAGCCACCGTCAAGATGCCGGCGATAATCACGCCAGCTCGGAACAAGACATCGGCATTGATCTGATAGGTCTCGTAGTCGCCTAAGGCGATGATGAAGTCTTCAATGTTCTCGACCATGCCGCTAGCTTCCAGCGTTTTCCAGACAAGAACACTGGCGAGCAAGAAGGCCGTGTACAGGGCCAAGTGGAACAAGACGCTGAAGGTGAGAACTGACCAGGGGTCGATATGGCGAATTACTCGACGAGTCTTCTTGGCCCGAATCCGTTTGGGCCGGTAGCCAGCCTTGGTCGGTGCGATCCCGACCGGGGCGGGAGCAGGCTTTGCTTCCAGAAGTGCTTCACCGGAGCCTTCAGTGCCATCAAGGGACACGAGATCGCCCTGATCAAGCTCGACTGCTTGGGTCTGTAAGTCACGGTTGTCCAACTTCGCAGCGACGCGTTCTGAACCGCCAACGTCTGGCACTTCAGGGAAGGCACTCGCTGTTTCTTGTGGATCGAATCCCTTCTCAAAGATGCCGGGACCGAACCCGTCGGCGTTTACATCACCACGAACAACCTTCTCATTGTCGTCGTCAGTCGCAACGATTGCCTCGTCAACAAGTTCATCTTCATCAATGAGGTCGGTGTCTACGAACTCGTCCTGCTCGTCCGCCTCGACCAGATCCTCAGCTTCGGTCAGATCGTCGGAGTCTTCATCATCTGAATCTTCCTCCGCGTCGTCGTCCAGGATGTCATCGAGCAACACACCAGAGCTGGTGTTTTCGCGGTCACCAAAGAGACTCTTGGGGTCTTCGTCGTCCAGGCCATCGTTCTTGTCTGCGTCGAAGAGCACAAAGCCGGTGCTGCTATCAGGATCGTCGTCGTCGAGATCCGCTAGATCGAGAAATTCTTCATCGACATCATCACTGTCTTCAACGTCTTGGGAGCCCTCGTCGGCAGGCTCGAGCACGTCGTCAGAAGCGTCGGATTCGTCAGAGTCTGTCGCCTCATCATGAGCAGCGTCTGAAGATGGGTCACCCAGAATGGCGGCGGCAATATCGCTCGCTACCGGGTCACCAGCCTCCACGGGGATCACATCACCCAGAATGACTACACCTTGGCGGGCACTAGCTGCTTGCCCGTCCCCACCCGAGTCAGATCCCGATGCTTCGTCAAGGGCAGCACCATCATCGGACGAGGCATCCCCCTTGTCAGCACGAATGGTTGACAGTGGTTCAAAACCCAGTGCTTCCACCAGGTCATCATCAATTACCGCCGAATCTCTCGACGAGGCTTTGTCCCCAGGCATAAGCCAGTGAGTGTACGCCGGGATCGGCCCAGAGACAGGTCACCTCGACGGATCAATCACCAGCGAGCGCTCTGCGTCGGCAATTGCTCTTACTCCGCCCAGTTCAACCACCACCTCAACTTCATTGCCGTTAGCAGAGAAACTCAGCAAGCGAGCGCCGTTCTCAGCCGCCAGCAAGCGCGCACCCGCTTCTCCATCGGCCAATCCAGCTAGGGCGGCAGCATCCGCTGCCGATTGGGCTTGAGTTCGGTCGACAATCCGGCCCGCGATCATTGTCAGAGTAAGCACCATCACCAACATGAAGGCCAAACTCAACCCAATCAAAGGTAAGCCAGAACCTCGTTCATCATCGTCAGTTCTCTTCATCTCTTCTGTCCCATCGTCTCTGGAGTGAGGGGGAAGTGTGCAGATGGGGGAAGTGTGCAGATGATCGAGGCGGCAGGTAACCCGTTTCTAGCAGGCCGTGTCTATTGATCCTCGGCTGAAGCCTGCTCGGCAAGCTCTGTCGAGGACGGGTCACCATCGCCAGCTTCGAGAGGACCGTCGTCAAGCTCATCCTCGTCAGTAACCAGAATACGGGCTACCGCGGCAATGAGATCATCGTCACTGAGGTTCATGACTCGAACTCCGGTGGCGTCACGACCCTGCTGGGAAATGTCCGCGACCGCCGTTCGAATGATGACACCACCACTCGAAATCAAGAAGAGGTGGTCCTCAGCCCCAACGAACATGGAACCAACGACACTGCCCTTCTTCTCATTCACCTTGACACAGCGAACACCCAGACCGGCACGGCCCTTGCGGGTGAAAAGTTCGGGGTCAATCCGCTTGCCGTAGCCCTCATTGGTGATGACCAGAAGTTCACCATCCGGTTTGAAGACATCCATGCTGATCAGTTCATCATCACCACGAAACTTCATGCCTCGAACGCCAGCTGCGGTTCGTCCCATTGCCCGCACATCGGCCTCGGCGAAACGAAGCGCCTGGCCATGTTGGGACACCATGAAGATGTCATGCACCCCATTGGTGGCAACGACAGAGACCAATTCATCTCCATCGTTCAACTTGATGGCAATCAGGCCGGCGCGAAGCGACGAGTCATAGGCAGTGAAGAGTGTCTTCTTCACCCGGCCTTGGCGAGTAGCGAAGAACAAGAACCGGTTGGTCTCATAGTCACGAGTATCAATAATCGCTTGGATTTTCTCTTCCGATTCAAGCTGAAGCAGGTTGACAAGCGCCATACCCCGCGATGTTCGACTGGAGACCGGGATTTCATGCGCCTTGAGGCGATAGACCTTGCCTCGGGTGGAGAAGAACAAGAGGTAGGCGTGCGCGGTGGTGTGCAACAGGTGTTGCACCAGATCGTCGTCACCATCCTTGAGCTTGGCTCCCGTCACACCCCGGCCGCCCCGAGCCTGAGCCCGGAACTCCTCGGCTGAAACCGACTTGATGTAGCCAGTACTGGACAGGGTGACGACCAGATCATCATCGTCGATGAGATCCTCGATATTCATCTCACCCGGGTCGATTTCCAGTGATGAACGACGGGGTGTACCGAACTTCTCCCGAACCTCAGCCAGTTCATCCTTGATGACCTGATCCCGCTTGATTGGGTCGGCCAAGATTGCTTCAAGTTCAGCAATGAGCGCACGCTTCTCGGCCAGCTCGTCCTCAAGCTTGACTCTGGCCAGCCTGGTGAGGGCACCAAGGGTCATGGACAAGATGGCTTCGGCTTGATCCGATGAGAACTCGTATGGCTTGGACTCCAGAGCGGCGCGGGCCGAGGCGCGGTCTTCGCTACCACGAATAGTGGCGATGATTTCATCCAGCACGTCTCGTGCCCGGATGAGTCCCTCAAGGATGTGGGCGCGGGCACTGTTCTTGCGCAGACGCTCCTGGCAGCGTCGGGTGATGACGTCTCGCTGATGCTCGGCGTAGGCCACCAAGGCTTCACGCAAGTTCAGGGTGAGGGGGATCTCGTCAATGAGGGCGACCATGTTCACGCTGAACGTGGTCTGCATTGGCGTGAACTTGAACAGGTTGTTCAGAACAACCAGGCCGGTGGCATCACGCTTGAGATCAAAGACCAGACGGAGCTTGCCCTTGGCCGACTCGTTGCGAATTTCACGAATCCCCGTCAAGTCACCCCGTTCGACCATTTCGGCCGCCTTACGGGCGATTTGTTCGACAGAGACCTGGTAAGGAACTTCGGTGACAATGATGGAGTCGGAGGTCTTGCCCTCAACAATTTCGGCCACCGCCCGCATCTTGATGGAGCCTCGGCCGGTGTGGTAAGCGTCATTGATTCCCATGCGGCCAAGAATCTGCGCACCCGTCGGGAAATCTGGACCCTTGATGAATCCCATCAGGTCATCGACTGACGCATCGTCATTGTCCAGCAGGTGAACCACCGCGTCCACAACCTCTTTCAGGTTGTGGGGCGGAATATTGGTGGCCATGCCAACGGCAATTCCCTGGCTGCCGTTTACCAACAGGTTGGGGAAGCGGCTGGGGAGAACAACCGGCTCGTTCTGCTTGCCGTCAAAGTTGGGACGGAAGTTGACGGTGTCTTCGTCAATGTCGGCCAGCATCTGCATGGCCAGTGGGGTGAGGCGACACTCGGTATAGCGATAGGCGGCCGGTGGATCATCGGGTGAGCCGAAGTTGCCGTGAGGATCGATCAGGGTGTCTCGCAGGGAGAACTTCTGGCCCATGCGGACCATGGAGTCATAGATGGCGGTGTCGCCGTGGGGGTGATAGTTGCCAATGACGTGACCAACCACCGTGGCGCACTTCACATGGCTGCGCGCTGGTGTGTGGCCCTGGTCATACATGGACCACATGATGCGCCGGTGTACGGGCTTGAGGCCGTCTCGGGCGTCGGGCAGGGCGCGAGCCACGATGACCGACATGGCATATTCGAGGAAGGATTGCTCCATCTCGGTCTGGATCTCGATGGGAACAACGGTCTCGTCATCAGAATCGGATGACCCGTCAACGGACTCGGGAAGATCGGGATTGTCAGTTGCTCATATGTCTAGGAACCGGACGTCGTCAGCATTGGTCTGGATGAACTTCTTACGGCTTTCCACATCATCACCCATCAGGATCGAGAACACTTCGTCGGCAACAGTTGCTTGCTCCACCGTGACCTGGAGAAGAGTCCGATTGTCGGGATCCATAGTTGTCTCCCACAGTTCATCCGCATCCATCTCACCCAAACCCTTAAGCCGTTGGAACTCGGCGTTTGGGGTGATCAACCAGGTAGACGTCTCGCGCTGGCACATCTTTGAGATACACCTTGGACTTGCCGACCTGGGTTGAGAACAAGGGTGGCTGGGCAATATAGATGTAGCCGGCCTCGACCAGGGTCCGCATCTGGCGGAAGAAGAAGGTCAGAAGCAGGGTCCGGATATGGCTGCCGTCAACATCAGCATCAGCGAGCAAGACAATCTTGTGGTAGCGGGCTTTCTCTAGATCGAAGCCCTCCTCGTCGTCCTCGCCAAATCCAGCACCAATGGCTTGGATAAGAGACACCACTTCGGTGTTCTTCAACATGCGGTCGGGTCGAGCTCGCTCGACATTCAGAATCTTGCCGCGGATAGGCAGGATGGCCATGATTCGAGGATCTCGAGCTTCTTTGGCCGAGCCACCGGCCGACTGCCCTTCGACGATATAGAGCTCGGACTCGTCCGGATTCTTTGACTGACAATCGGCCAGCTTGCCCGGCATGCCCGCACCATCCAAGGCAGATTTGCGGCGAATGGTTTGGCGAGCCGACGTGGCAGCAATGCGGGCTTTGGCCGCCATCATTGCCTTGCCGACCATGGCCCGGGCTTCTTTGGGATTCTCCTCGAACCACTGCCCAAGATGATCGTTGGTGGCTTTCTCAACCAGGGAGCGGATGGAAACGTTGCCAAGCTTGGACTTGGTTTGACCTTCGAACTGGGGCTCTTGCAGGCGAACCGAGATGATGGCGGTCATGCCTTCACGGATGTCTTCGCCCTGCAGATTCTCGTCCTTCTTCTTCAGGAGGTCACGATGGCGTGCGTAGGTATTGACCGTGCGTGTCAGAGCGCTCCGGAACCCCTGCTCGTGCATACCGCCTTCGAGCGTGCTGATGCCGTTGGCGAAGGAGTGAATACCGTCTGACTGGTAACCGGTGTTCCAAGCAAAGGCGATCTCGACCTCTTCGGTCTCCGCTAGCTCCTCGAACCAGCCGACGTCTTCAAAGAGTGCCTCTTTCGTCGCGTTCAAGTGACGGACAAAATCACGAATTCCGCCGTCATAGTGATGCGAGATCAGTTCTGACTTGTCCGCGGTCTCATCCAACAGTGTGAGTTTCAATCCAGCATTGAGGAAGGCCATGATTTGGAACCGATCAACCAAGGTCTGGGCCCGATAGTCGGTGCCCTCCTTGAAAATCTCAGCATCCGGCCAGAAACGGACCGTCGTACCAGTTCGAGGCTGACCGGTTTCTTCATCAAGGGGTGAATCGCCGATCGGCTTGAGCTTGGTGTCGGGCTGACCGCCCTCCTTGAAGGACATGAAATGCCTGGTGCCATCACGGTCGATCTCGACCTCGACCTTGACCGACAAGGCGTTGACGACCGAAATGCCAACACCGTGCAGGCCACCAGAGACCTTGTAGCCGCCATCACCAAATTTGCCACCGGCATGCAACACCGTCATGACCACTTCTGCTGCGGTCAGATCCTCGTACTTGGGATGGGCGCCAACCGGGATGCCACGACCATCATCGCTGACCTGTACTCCCCCGCCATCGAGCATGACAACGTCAATACGTGAGCAATGACCGGCCATTGCCTCATCAACGGAGTTGTCAACAACCTCCCAGACCAGGTGGTGCAGACCAGTTGGACCGGTGGAGCCAATATACATTCCCGGACGCTTACGGACGGCCTCAAGGCCTTCCAGAACCT